>NZ_JBNRMG010000002.1:0-26186 GCF_050379435.1 Marinobacter sp. DUT-3 | reverse complement strand
CTTTCTCCCAAAAATTTCGGAGGCCATGGATGGCCGGAGAGAAGCGCACATGGATGTGCTCGTAGCGGTTTTTGGGAGAAAGCTCCCACCGCCCCTTACAACCAAAGCAAGCAGGCTAGGGCAGGAGCAAGCCGGCAATCGCCAAAGTCAGCAGGAAAGCACAAAGGCCAAAAACGAAAAAACCCGCTAACTCAGAGAGTTAGCGGGTTTTCGGAATAGTGGCTCCCCGAGCTGGGCTCGAACCAGCGACAAACGGATTAACAGTCCGTTGCTCTACCAACTGAGCTATCGGGGAACGTCGTCATGTGACGAGGCGCGTATATTAAGGTGGCTATACCGCCCCGTCAACCCCTGGCAAAAACTTTTTAGCCGAGGGCTTTCTGCAACCGTTCGATGGCCTTTTTCAGGTTATCCATGCTGGTCGCAAAGCTCAGGCGCATATGGCCCGGGCAGCCGAAGGCGGAACCTGGTACCAGAGCCACGCCGGCTTCGGTGAGCAGCTTCTCGGCGAACTCAACGTCGGTGCTCACGCTGCTGTCGGCATCGATGGCGCCCTGGAAGCTCGGGAACACATAGAAAGTGCCGTCGCCAGTCAGGCACTCTACGCCCGGCAACTTGTTCAGGGCCTCTACCAGCCAGTCGTGGCGCTCCTTGAACGCCGTGACCATCTCGCCGACACAATCCTGCGGGCCTTCCAGGGCAGCCTGTGCGGCGGCCTGGGAGATCGACGCCGGGTTGGACGTGCTCTGGGACTGGATCTTCTTCATGGCGCCAATGATTTTCGCCGGGCCAGCGGCGTAGCCGATACGCCAGCCAGTCATGGAATAGGCCTTGGACACGCCGTTCAGTACAAACGTGCGGTCGTACAGCTCAGGCGTGGCGTTCAGGATGTTGCAGAACGGCTTGCCGGTCCACAGGATGGGTTCGTACATGTCGTCGGTGGCGATCATGATCTGCGGGTGCTTTTTCAGCACTTCGCCAATGGCCTGCAGCTCTTCCAGGGTATAGGCCATGCCGCTGGGGTTGGACGGGCTGTTGATCACGAACAGGCGGGTACGCTCGGTGATGGCGCTTTCCAGCTGTTCGGCCGTGATCTTGAAGCGGGTGTCCGCGGTGGTTTCGATGATCACCGGCTTGCCTTCGGCGACCAGCACCATATCCGGGTAGGAAACCCAGTAGGGTGCCGGGATGATGGCTTCATCGCCCGGGTTCAATGTTGCCAGGGCGAGGTTGAAAAAGCTCTGTTTGCCACCACTGCTTACCAGTATCTGGTTGGCTTCGTATTCCAGGCCGTTGTCCCGTTTGAACTTCGCAATGATCGCCTTCTTCAGTGCGGGCGTACCATCCACGGCAGTGTATTTGGTCTGGCCATTCTTGATGGCCTCCATGGCTGCCTGTTTGATGTGCTCGGGGGTGTCGAAGTCCGGCTCGCCGGCACCGAGGCCGATAATGTCCTGGCCTGCAGCGCGTAATTCAGCTGCCTTGTTGGTGACCGCGAGGGTGGGAGAGGGCTTGATTGCCTGTACTCGGCTGGAAAGTTGAAGGTCCAAACTTGCGCTCCTTAAAGCTGCGTCTGTTAGCTGCGACGCGCCGGCATCCAGTTGTTCTGATTGGTTTGCGGGCGGTCGTCGATCGCAGTGATGGTACCATGAAGCCAGCGCAACGATAAATTTCTCTGTAGTATGCAGCTATAGAATATCCGAACCATTCAGTGGAGGTTGTCTGCCGATTATGGCCACTTCAGAAACCGGCGCCCTCATGAAAGACGGTGCGTTCAAGGTCGATTCACCTTTCCAGCCCGCCGGGGATCAGCCCAAGGCGATTGAGGGGCTGGTGGATGGCATCCACTCGGGTCTGGCGCACCAGACGCTGCTGGGGGTTACCGGCTCGGGCAAGACGTTCAGCATCGCCAATGTGATCCAGCAGGTTCAGCGGCCTACCATCATCATGGCCCACAACAAGACCCTGGCGGCACAGCTGTATGGGGAGTTCCGGGAGTTCTTTCCGGACAATGCCGTTGAGTACTTTGTTTCCTACTACGACTATTACCAGCCGGAAGCCTATGTGCCGTCCTCGGACACGTTTATCGAGAAGGACGCGTCCATCAACGAGCACATCGAGCAGATGCGGCTGTCCGCTACCAAGGCCCTGCTGGAGCGACCGGACGCCATCATTGTCGCCACTGTGTCGTCAATTTACGGTCTGGGCGATCCCCAGTCCTACCTGAAAATGATGCTGCACATGGATCGGGGTGATCAGATTGATCAGCGCGATATCCTGCGGCGGCTGGCTGAACTGCAGTACACCCGAAATGACGTCGAGTTCCACCGGGCCAATTACCGGGTCAGGGGCGATGTGATAGATGTATTCCCGGCGGAATCCGAGAAAGAGGCCATCCGCATCGAGTTGTTCGATGATGAGGTGGAAAACCTCAGCTATTTTGATCCGCTCACCGGAGAAGTGCTGCGGCGGGTACCCCGGGTCACGATCTACCCCAAATCCCACTATGTTACGCCCAGGCAGACGGTGCTGGATGCCGTTGAGCGCATCAAGGTGGAGCTGGACGAACGGCTGCAGCAGATGCGGGACAACAACCGTCTGGTGGAGGCGCAGCGCCTGGAAGAGCGCACCCGCTACGACATCGAGATGATGATGGAGCTGGGGTACTGCAACGGCATCGAGAACTATTCCCGCTACCTGTCAGGCCGTCGTCCCGGTGAGGCGCCGCCTACGCTGTTCGATTATCTGCCACCCAACGCCTTGCTGGTAGTGGACGAGTCCCACGTCACCATCCCCCAGATCGGCGCGATGTACAAAGGCGACCGGTCCCGCAAGGAAACCCTGGTTGAGTACGGTTTCCGACTGCCATCGGCACTGGACAACCGGCCCATGCGGTTTGATGAGTGGGAGCGGATTGCACCCCAGATGATTTTCGTCTCCGCCACGCCCGGGAACTACGAGGCGGAACACGCGGGTCAGGTGGTTGAACAGGTCGTGCGGCCGACCGGGTTGCTGGATCCGGAGATCGAGGTGCGCCCGGCGTCCACTCAGGTGGACGATCTGCTGTCGGAAATCCATGCCCGTACAGCCGTTAACGAGCGGGTGCTGGTCACCACCCTGACCAAACGGATGGCGGAGGATCTGACGGACTTCCTGATGGAGCACGATATCCGTGTTCGTTATCTGCACTCGGACATAGACACCGTGGAGCGGGTGGAAATCATTCGCGACCTGCGGCGGGGTGAGTTTGACGTGCTGGTGGGCATCAACCTGCTGCGGGAAGGGCTGGATATGCCGGAGGTATCTTTGGTCTCGATTCTCGACGCCGACAAGGAAGGCTTCCTGCGTTCCGAACGCTCACTGATCCAGACCATCGGGCGTGCCGCGCGGAACATTCATGGCAAGGCCATTCTGTATGGCGATCGGATCACCGGCTCCATGCAGAGGGCGATTGATGAGACCGAGCGCCGGCGTGCCAAACAGGAAGCCCATAACCTGGAGCAGGGCATTACGCCCCAGGGTCTGAACAAGAAAATTTCCGATATCATGGAAGGTGCTGGTGGCGGTGGCCGTGGGCGCCGCAAAGCCGAACGTCCTGGTGAGAAAGCGGCGGAAGAAGCCGAACAGTACCGTGCCAGGACCGGTAACAAGTCGCCCCAGGAAGTCCTCAAGGAAGTGGCGCGCCTGGAAGACGAGATGTACAAGGCGGCTTCGGAGCTGGATTTCGAAACCGCCGCCCGTCTGCGGGACGATATTTCCGAACTGAAGGAAGCCGCCCTGCGGACTGGATAATGTCCTCCCTGGACTAGCGTTTTGGTCCGACGATGACCGCCGCCTGTAATGGCTGATTGCGGCCATAACGGGACATCTTGTCAAAGACCCGGCGATCAATGGGCAGGTATTGTTTGTCCGCCACGGTTTCACCGGCTTCGACGTCGATTTCCGGGTCGTGGATGTAGACGAACTGGTCGTCTATGGCGCAGACCGTCACCCAGTGTGGAACGCGGCTGCGGTTCAGTTGCCAGGTGCTGATCAGGATCACCGGGACGCGGCCTTCGTGGAGGGCCGATTCCAGTCCCTCAAGTGTCAGCGGATCATGGTGGAGCTGAATGCCGGTCTGGCCGATGTCGTACAGAAAGCCCTCGTGCACCAGTTCCAGTACCCGTTTCTTGTCGTCGTTCCTGACGGTATCCTTGAACAGTGCCCCTTCCTTGCTGATCCAGGCGCTGGCGTGAAAGCCCCGGTTCCAGGCGGACAGCGCCAGGCCGTGGGGACCACAGCCGCCATGGCCGGCCAGCATGAAGATAGTGGTGGCTTCGCGCCACAGTTTCAGTTCCTCCAGGGTAGTGACCGGCTGATGATCGTCCAGGGTGGCCATCGCCATGATCAGTGCCGCCGGCCCACAGGAAAATTCCGTGGTTTGCGGGTAGTAGGGCACCTTCGGGAACTCACGGGACGGCTCATAGAACAGGATACGACGCTCAAAACGCAGGGCGTCGCCGTGATCTTCGTAGTAGTCCCGGTAAGTGCCAAACTGACGATAGCCCAGGCGCTTGTAGAGGTTGATGGCGGCGGCGTTGTCCTCGCGTACCTCCAGGCGCATCACGATGCGATCCGCCTCCGCAGCTTCCTTTTCCGCTTCCCGCACCAGCTTTTCGCCAAGGCCCCGGCCCCGTGCGACAGGGGAGACGGCGATGGAATAGATGCGGGCCAGCCGGGTCGCGGCGCTCATCAGCACCAGGCAGTAGCCCACCAACTCACTCTCCAGTTCGGCAACGATCAGCCGGTCCCGGGGCATGTCCAGGAAGCGCCGGAAACTCCGCCGGGAGAGCCGGTCATCCTGAAAACATCGGTGTTCCAGCTGCATCAAGGCATCCAGGTCATCATTGGTGGCTTGGCGTAAGGTCGGATCGGACATAAACGTGGAGCCTTGGTACATCGTGGCCGGGTGTGCTCGCGTGCTTCCCGTATCAGGCTATTATGGTAGAGAGTCCGGTAAGCGCAAATAGTGCAACCATGCGTAAAAGCACGCATCCTGAGAGGATTGTGCGGCGGTGGGGGCGGGCGTATTGTTGCCGGAATTCTGTCGGGTCTTATCCTCAGGGAGGAATGCCATGTCCCGTTTGCTCATCGTTGTGGATCGCGCCAAAGACTGGGCACCGTACTATCCCAGTGAGGACGTCCTCACCTTTGACCAGTACCTCCAGTTCTCCGCGCCGGCTTCCAGCAGGGTGCGGGTCATTAATCTGTGTCAGAGCGCTAAGTATCTGAGTCGGGGCTATTACTGCTCGCTGCTGGCGGAAGCCCGCGGTCACCATGTGGTGCCTTCCGTGATGACCCTGAACGACCTGAGTCGCAAAGGGCTGTTTTCCCTGGAGCTGGAAGAGCTGGATGTCAGCGTTATTAACTGGCTGGACGCAGCCGGCTCTGAGATTGATCCGGCCAACGACGAACGCCACGCCACACATGAGGTGCGTATCCGCACCTATTTTGGCCAGGCGGAGCATCCAGATCTGAAGCCGGTGGCCCGCGCCCTGTTCGAGCGCTTTCCATGCCCGATCCTGGAGATCGTTTTCAAACGTCGCAAGGCCTGGCAGATTGAATCCATGAAACCGGCGGCGCCGGCGGATCTGGATGAAAAGGAACAGGATGTATTCGCGGCTGCCTTCGACCGGTTCAGCAGCATGGTCTGGCGCAAACCCAGGACTCGCCGCAGGTATCGATTTGATCTGGCGGTGCTGGTTAATCCGGAAGAGGAGATGCCCCCCAGCGACAAGGTGGCCCTCAGCCGGTTTGAGAAAGCCGGGCGCAAGCTCGGTATCAACGTGGAGCAGATCACCCGTCGCGAATACATGCGTTTGCCGGAATACGATGGTCTGTTCATTCGGGAAACCACGGCGATTGATCACCACACCTATCGCTTCGCCCGCAAGGCGGAAGCCGAGGGCATGGTGGTGATTGACGACCCGGTATCGATCCTGCGCTGCACCAACAAGGTATTCCTGGCGGATCTGCTCAAGAACAACAAGGTGCCCACCCCCAAAACCCTGATCCTGTCGAAAGACCAAAAGGACAGCGCGGAACAGGTGATCCGTGAGCTCGGGTTTCCGGTGGTGATCAAGATTCCCGACGGAGCCTTTTCACGGGGGGTGACCAAGGCGGAAGATGAGAAATCCCTGAAGGCGGGACTGAAAGAGCTCTTCAAACAGTCGGCCCTGGTATTGGCCCAGGAATACCTCTACACCGATTACGACTGGCGTATCGGCGTGCTGGGTGGCCGGGCCATCTACGCCTGTAAATACTACATGGTGAAAGGGCACTGGCAGATCTATCAACATGGTGGTGCCGAAGTGGACAGCGGCGGCTTTGAGACCATGCCGACCTATGAAGTGCCGCGAAATGTGATTCAGGCTGCCCTGAACGCCACACGGCTAATCGGCAACGGCCTCTACGGTGTCGACATCAAACAGTCCGGCAACCGGGTCGCGGTGATTGAGGTCAACGACAACCCCAGCATAGATGCAGGGGTTGAGGACCGTTTCCTGGGGGGCGAACTCTATACCCTGATCATGCAGGAGTTTCTGTCCCGAATGGAGCACAACCGGCGCGGTTAATGGGTGCCGTACCAGATGCGCAGGCTTCCAAACCATGGGTAGTCGGAGAGTTCTTTGGTGATCTCGCGGAGTTTCAGGGACGGCTCCTGAGCGGGGTGGTCGAAGAACAGCTCCAGGTAGACCTTGTTCTTCAGGTAGTGCAGCCGCAGGCGCGTGTGGGAAGGCAGTTCTCCCACGTGGCTGGTGAGGATGTCATGGATCTCCTCCCTGGAAGGAAGGCGTTCTGAGGTGGGGAGATCGTCCTCGTCGTTTTCAGCATCAATGTGGAAGTTGATGTCACGGATGCTGTCGAGGGCATCCCGCATGCCTGAAACCACCTGCATTCCGATCTGGTGCCCTTCGGAGACGCTGATTTCCGGGCGCACCACAAGATGAATATCAAGCAGGATGTCATGCCCCATCCGGCGGCTGCGCAGCTCGTGCACATTGCGCACCCCGTCGGTTTCCCGCGCAATCCTCTTCAGCATTTCCGTGTCTTCCGGTGACAAGCCGGTGTCGACCAATTCCTTGACGGCATTCCAGGTGAACTTCCAGCCGATGTGAATAACGATACCGGCAATCACCACCGCTGCCAGAATATCCAGCCAGATAAAGCCCGCCATGGCGCCAATGGTGGAAAGCAGAACAATGATTGAGGAAAATGCATCGGTGCGGCTGTGCCACGCATTGGCGATGATCAGGTCGGATCGAATGGCCTGACCCACGCGACGGGTGTAGTGGTAAATCCACTCCTTGCTGGCGACGGATGCGGCAGCGGCGACCAGCACTGGCCATTCAGGTATCTGGTCGGCACCGCCTGCAATCAGCCGCAGAATGTTGTCCCACGCAAGGACGGCGCCGACCGCAATCAGGATACTGCCAAGGGCCAGGGTGCCGATGGTCTCAATGCGCTGGTGCCCGTACGGATGGTTCTGGTCCGGAGCCTGGCGGGAGACCCGCATAACCCCGAGTACCACGAGATCGGAAGCAACATCGCTGAACGAGTGAATACCATCGACAAGCAGGGCCTGGGAATGAAAAAGAGCACCTGCGATGACTTTAATCACACCAAGCACCGCATCCAGAATCATACCGATGACGGTGACGCGTGAAGCGGCATGTCGTTCAGCATCCAGATCGGGAGAATGATAAACAGACGTATTCTGATGTTTGGTCATTCGGGGCAATCTCCGGGAAGTTCTGGTGCCATTATAGCGGTATCAGAGCACTTTCCATGCAAAAGTATAAAAACGGTACCTTTGTGCGATTTATGCACATGGTGACAAAATAATGACGACGTGACATTTTGTAGTCATGGGCTGGCCTATAATGCAAATGTCTCATAACTAACTGAAAATAAAGAACAAATTAACTGGTTAAAAAATGATCAATCTGTAGGCTGGCGCAGTTATCAAGGGATAGCACCTGTTGCCCCGCGCTTTTCAACAGGGTTATCCACAGAAACCGTGGAAAAGCTTACAGGACGTCCACGTGTCAGGCATTTACGGCGAATATCCGTGAGTTGGAAGATGCTGTGGAAAACTTCCGGTATACTCCGCGTCACCCAAAGACGAGGAGTTTCTTTCGATGTACGGTGCTATTCGCAACCTGTTATTCCGGCTGCCTCCCGAGCAGGCTCACAATCTTGCACTGTCCGGACTGGACGTGGCGAATCGGTTCGGGCTGTTGAAGGCACTGTCACCAAAATTTGATGCATGCCCGGTGAATGTTATGGGGATGGAATTTCCCAATCCGGTCGGGCTGGCTGCGGGCCTCGACAAGAATGCCGACCATGTGGATGCCCTGGGCGCCCTGGGTTTTGGATTCATCGAAGTTGGCACGGTGACGCCACTGGCTCAGCCTGGTAACCCGAAGCCGCGCATGTTTCGGTTGCCCGAACATCAGGCCATCATCAATCGCATGGGCTTCAATAACGAAGGCCTTGAGCACATGCTCGCAAGGATCGACCAGCGCCGCTACCGGGGCATTCTCGGTATTAATGTCGGCAAGAACAAGGACACTCCCAACGACGAGTCCGAATCGGATTACCGCAAGGGTATATCCGCTGTCTATTCCCGGGCCGATTACATCACCGTGAATGTCTCATCACCGAACACGCCAGGGTTGCGGGACCTGCAATTCGGAGACTCCCTGAAGCGACTGCTCGATGCGATCAAGGATGAACAGGGCAAGTGCGCGGCCAACACCGCCCGCTACGTTCCCATTGCAGTCAAGATTGCGCCGGATATGGACGACGAGGGTATTCGTTTTGTGGCGGATGCGTTGCGCAACTCGGGGCTGGATGGCGTGATCGCCACCAACACCACCATCAGCCGTGACGCGGTCCAGGGGCATGCCCATGCGGATGAGGTCGGCGGGTTGAGTGGTGCACCGGTGCGTGAGCCGTCCCTGAGGGTAATTCGGGGCCTGTACGCGGAACTGGGGGAGGATTTGCCCATCATCGGTGTGGGGGGCATTACCGACGGCGAGAGCGCGGCTGAAAAGATTGAGGCGGGCGCGAAGCTGGTCCAGGTCTATACCGGCTTTATTTATCGGGGGCCGACACTGATCCGGGAAGCGGTGGAGGCCATTCGGCGGTTGCAGTAAAGCTGTGGTTGTCGGTGTGAAATGCGAAAAATGGCGGGCCCAGAACGAAGGTGGGCCCGCTGAGCGGGCCCTTGCGGGGAACGAACCCCGTGGCGCTTCTTCGCATGATACGGGTCGGGAGGACCCGTTTGGGTTATTTGGGGTATTGCTTCAAATTGTAAGTGTTAAAAGATCAGATTAAAGATCGGGGTTAAAGTGTCACGCGGTGGTGACATTTGCGAGTTTATGGATGCCGGATACGCCGGTCATGCCCTCCCATTGATCTGTGCGGCCTTCTCGCCACCCGCTTAGCCATTCCTGGCGGACTTCCGCCTGTTCTAACGGGCAACTGTCTTTGGATTTACCGGACACACCGGCCAGATAACCCCGTTTGAATGCACGAGCGTACATATCTCTTTTCTGTCTTTTCATGCCGTTCCTCACTGATGGATTAACAGAACAAGCGTGTACACTTCTGCAGTGGCCCAGGCATGCGGCTTCCCGTCAGTGTAACCCGGCGGGGGTAACCCACTATTGCCAGCTCCGGCCAGAGCAGTCAGGATCCTGTTAACGGAGAGCCAGTTAAGCTCCCCCGAACGACGCGTCTCTTACAAGGTAAGTCGAACATTGCGCCGATGTACACTATTTATTTCATCTATGTGAAGCTTCTCTTATAGTTGTGTGACATAACGAAGGTGCATTGCCCCATAGAAAATGCACCATTCCATGCAGTTAGCCGAATACCGAAATTCCCGGGAGTAGAACTTGTCTGATTCTGTCTTTTTCGTAACCTGTCCGAAGGGCGTCGAGTACCTTCTGGCGGATGAACTTCGCACCTTCGGTATGGAACCGGTGCGGAATGCGCCTGCTGGCGTATGGGCAGAAGGGCCCCTGGAAAGCGGCTACCGGGCGTGCCTGTGGTCGCGGCTGGCGAACCGCGTCATCCTTCACATCGACGAGGTCAACGCCATTAGCGGCGATGAGCTCTATGACGGCGTGGTGCATCTCGACTGGCAGCAGCATATTCCTGCCAATGGCAGCTTCCGGGTGATGTTCCTGGGACAGAACGAGGCGATTCGAAACACCCAATACGGCGCCCAGCGGGTCAAGGACGGCATTGTTGATCGCATGCGCTCGAGCAGCGGACAGCGTCCCTCGGTGGATGCCAAAACACCGGATGTCACTATTTCCGCACGATTGAATCGTGGCCGTCTCTCCCTGGGACTGGATTTGAGTGGACACAGCCTGCATATGCGCGGTTACCGTACCGATAAGGGTGTTGCTCCGCTCAAGGAGAACCTGGCGGCAGCCTTGCTGTTGCGTGCGGGCTGGCCAGATATTGCTGGAGCTGGCGGTGATTTTATCGACCCGATGTGTGGCTCCGGCACACTGGCGATTGAGGCTGCCCTGATGGCTCTGGATATCGCCCCGGGCCGGAACACCGACCGCTTCGGGTTTGAAACCTGGCCCGGTCACCAGCCGGAGTTGTGGCTGCAACTGCGCCAGGAAGCCGAGCGCCGTGCTCACGAAGGTAAGCAGGGGCCACTGCCGCGTTTTGCTGGCTACGATCAGGACAGCCGTGTGATTGCCACCGCCTGGAAAAATATTCAGCGAGCTGGGCTGGACGGGCTGGTGCACGTTGAATGCCGCGCTGTTGAGACTTTCGAGCTTGATGGCGAATGGGCTGCTCAGGGGCTGGTACTGACCAATCCGCCTTATGGCGAGCGCCTGAGTGAGCGCAAGGAACTGGGCACCTTGTATCGTTCCCTGGGCGAGGCGGTGAAGGCCGCTGTTCCGGGCTGGCGCCTGGGGGTCTTTACCGGCGCGCCGGAGTTCGGGAAATCCATCGGGCTGCGCAGCTATAAGCAATACAAGCTGTTCAACGGCAAGCTACCGGCCCAGTTGCTGTTGTTCTCGGTGGACGACGTCAGCGCCATGACGCCCCGTGAGCCGGGCATACCCGGTGAGGTGCAGCCCCGCATTGCCAACGAAGAGCGGGCGGCGATGCTGCGCAACCGGCTGAAAAAGAACATGAAGACCATTGGCCAGTGGGCTCGTAAGCAGGGCATCGAATGCTACCGGCTGTACGACGCGGACATGCCCGAATTTGCCCTGGCGATCGATATCTACGATGGGTTGGTTCACGTGCAGGAATACGCAGCGCCCAAATCGGTGGATGAGCGTGCCGCGCGTGAACGGCTGGCGGAGGCGCTGGCGGTCATTCCGGAAGCCCTCGGCATCGAACGGGAGGATATGGTGTGCAAGCAACGCCAGCGGCAGACCGGCACGTCGCAATATGAAAAGCAGGCGGCCAGCGGTGAATTTTTCAATGTGCACGAGCATGGCTGTGCGCTGAAGGTGAACCTCAAGGACTACCTGGATACCGGTCTGTTCCTGGACCACCGTCCGGTGCGGCACTGGATTCAGCAGCATGCTTCCGGCAAGCGGTTTCTGAACCTGTTCTGTTACACCGGGGCGGCGACGGTCCATGCGGCGGTGGGCGGCGCCAGCCGATCCCTGAGTCTGGATATGTCGAAAACCTATGTGAGCTGGGCACAGGACAATCTGGCGCTGAACCGGGTGGATGCCCGCCATCACAAGGTGGAGCAGGCGGATTGTCTGGCCTGGCTGGCGGCGAAGCCGACACCGGATCAGCGGTTCGATCTGATTTTCATGGACCCGCCCACGTTTTCCAACTCGGCTCGCATGGCGGGCGTGCTGGATATACAGAAAGATCACGGCAAACTGGTGCGTCAGGCGATGCAACGGCTGACGTCAGAGGGGCTGCTGATTTTCTCCAACAACTTCCGGCGCTTCAAGCTGGATGAGGCGCTGGAGCAGGAGTTCGCCATCGAGGAAGTGTCACGGGACACCCTCGACAAGGATTTCCAGCGCAATGCGCGGATTCACCGCTGCTGGCATATTCGCCACCGGATCTGATGGTTTGGAGTATCGGCCGGATGTGGCCCTCCCCCGGGATACGCTTCAAGCTCATCCCTGAGCGCTTGATCTCCGGCCATCCATGGCCTCCGACAATCCCGGGGGAGGGCCACACCCGGCCTCTGCGAAACTCTCATGCACCTACTAGAACTCGTATCGAACCCCGCCGGAGAATTGGAAGGTATTGATATCCGAACCGGTGTCCTTGAACAGCCGCCCACCTTCAAACACCAGATAACCGTTGTCGATCACTTCAAAATCCACCCCGGCCAGCCAGCTGATGCTGAAGCTGCTGTCGGGAAAGTCTCCAGCAAGATCCCGGAACTGGCGGTTCTCGTCCGCGCCGAAGTTGGCCAGTTCCGCATCACCGCTGATGTGGGAGAACCCGCCCTGGGCGTAGACGTTGGCGTAGCTGGTGATGGGGTAGTGCAGCCCGATGTACCAGCTGGCGAAGTAGTCGATGGAAAGGGTCAGGTCGCCGCTTTTGGCGTCTTTGTAGCCGCCGCCGGCGCGAACCTCCGCGTGGAACAGGTCGGTGATGTGGCCGCCGATGACCAGTGTGCCGACCTGGCCCCAGGCGGAATCGTTGCTGATTTCGCCAATGCTGCGATGGTGCAGGGCGGTGGCGTACAGGCCGACGTAGTGCATGTCTTCACGGGCTTTCGCAGCGGCCGTGGCAAGGTCGGCGCCGAGCAGGGCGATGGGCAGCAAGGCTGCCGGAAGAGCTTGTCGCAACACCTTATTCATTGTTATGGGCTTTCCTGACGATTGCGGGTACGGGCAGATTCTGCCTTCTGTAACGGTTTGTTACGTCGACCCGCGTCACACTTCCCTCAGGCAGCCTGTGATCATTCGCTTAGTCTTCCAGTAAGCCTTCTTCCCGGGCCATCAGGAGCAGGACATACACGCCGTTTTCGGCGAGAGTAGGTTCCAGCCCTTCGTCAAACAGCAATTGGCGGCGACGGTCTTCGAGGCTGTCGGTGTCGAGGGTGGTGATCAACTCGGTGATGGGGGCAAGTTCGAACGGGGCTTCCATGGCGACGGCGGTAAAAATGAGGTCCACCAGGATTTCGTCCGGGTCCATGCCGTCGGTGAATACGGTCTGGTCCGGCAGGTCCTGGTGGAGTTCCCGTGCCAGCTCAATGATGGGCACGCCCTGTTCCTCGAGGTAGAGCAGATCGATGTCGCCAAGGTCGCCGTCTTCGGGAATCCAGCTGTCCTCCGGTGCGATGACGACGGTTTTCAGACGTCCGTCCTCCAGGGACCAGGATATGGCGGTCGGAAATACGGTGTCGTCGGTCTGGCAATATTCGATGTCGAGAAATCGTGGTAGTGGCAAGGTAAACTCTCCGGGTTTCATCTGGTGCCATTTAGTTCAAGGACACCAGTATGACGGTTATTGGCTTCATGCCATACTGTTGGCGGCATTATCAGTTAATCAGGAGCATCATGGAACACGCGCAGTTTAATCACGGTTTGCTGAATTTTCTCGATTCTTCCCCAACCCCCTGGCACGCGGTAGCCACCATGAAGGCCCGTCTCGACGAGGCCGGTTTTACCGAGCTGGATGAGAAAGACGAGTGGTCGCTGGAAAAGGGCCGGGGCTATTATGTGATTCGTAATGGTTCATCGATTGTGGCGTTCCGGACCGGGCAGGGTGATGTTGTTGAGAAGGGCATCCGCATGGTTGGCGCTCACACGGACAGCCCCTGTCTGAAGGTGAAGCCGAACCCGGAACTGCGTCGTAAAGGGTTCTTCCAGTTGGGTGTCGAGGTTTATGGCGGTGTGTTGCTGAACCCGTGGTTTGACCGTGACCTGTCACTGGCCGGTCGTGTCACCGTTCTGGATGAGGGCAGCGCGGTACAGGATGTCCTGGTGAATTTCCGCAAGCCGGTGGCGTTTATTCCCAGCCTGGCCATCCACCTGGACCGTGAGGCCAACAGCAACCGGAGCATTAATGCGCAAACGGATCTACCGCCGGTGATGATGCAGGTGCCGGATACCGACACCACCACGTTTGCGTCACTGCTGGAGCGCCAGATTGCTGATGAATCCGGCATCAGCGTCCGCAAGGTTCTTGGTTATGAGCTGAGCTTCTACGATGCCCGTGGTGCGTCATTCGTGGGGCTGCGGGACGAGTTTATCGCCTCGGCGCGGCTGGATAACCTGCTGAGCTGCTATATCGGGCTGCAGGCGTTGCTGGACACCTCCGGCGATGAACCCGCGCTGCTGGTGTGTAACGACCACGAAGAGGTGGGCAGCATGTCGGCAGAGGGCGCTCAGGGGCCGTTCCTGTCTACGGTTCTGGATCGCTGGTGCGGCGCCGGAAGATCCCGTGCTATTGCCCGGTCCATGATGATCTCGGCGGACAATGCCCACGGCATTCACCCCAACTACATGGATCGTCACGACGAGAATCACGGCCCGCTGATCAATCAGGGGCCGGTGATCAAGGTGAACCACAACCAGCGTTATGCCAGCAACAGCCGATCCGCCGGGGTGTATCGTCACATCAGTGACGAACTGGGCTTGCCCCACCAGACGTTTGTGGTGCGTAGCGATATGGGGTGTGGCAGCACGATTGGGCCGCTGACGGCCGGAAATCTGGGGGTAACGACGCTGGACATCGGCGTGCCACAGTTGGGTATGCACTCGATTCGTGAGGTGGCGGGCACCGAGGACGGCTATACTCTGTACCGTGTATTGCAGGATTTCATGCAGCGGCCTCAGGTTATCTGAAGCCCGGAACGAAAAATGCCGCTGCTTCGTTGGAAGCAGCGGCATTTCGGAATAAGTGGCTCCCCGAGCTGGGCTCGAACCAGCGACAAACGGATTAACAGTCCGTTGCTCTACCAACTGAGCTATCGGGGAACAGCTAAGTGGCGCGAATAATAAGGGCTTTATTCGTTGGGGTCAACCCTCTGAATTAAAAGGTTAAAATTTGTACTATCAGTCTGCTCCCCATCCAGTGCCGCCGGATATTGGCAAACGGGCGTTCCGCTATCGGCCGCCGCCATGGCTTCGCAACGGTCATCTGCAATCGGTGTGGCCAACGCTGTTCCGCAAGGTGGCCATGGCCGAGCCAGAGACAGAAGTGCTCACCACCAGTGATAACGATGAACTGCACCTGGACTGGTACCGCCAGGGCAATAAACGGCTGGCGATCCTTTCCCATGGGCTTGAGGGCCATAGCCGCAGGCCCTACATGCTCGGGCTGACCCGGGCGCTTTTGACGGCAGGATGGGATGTTCTGGCCTGGAACTTCCGCTCCTGTGGCGGAGTGATGAACCTGCAGCCCCGCTTTTACCACAGCGGTGCAACGGAAGACCTGGACCGTGTGGTGCGACACGGGTTGTCGCGGGACTACAGGACCATATTCCTCTCCGGATTCAGCATGGGCGGTAACCTCACCCTCCTGTACCTCGGGCAGCAATCGGAAAGGGTGGACAGCCGTATTTGCGGTGCGGTTGCCTATTCCGTGCCCTGTGACCTGGCGGGTAGCGCGGATGAGCTGGCCAAACCCAGCCGGAAAATTTACATGCAGCGATTTCTGAGGGATCTGCACCTAAAAATGCAGGAGAAGGCCCGCCGCTTCCCGGACCTGATAGATGTAACCGGCTTCGAGAACATTCGCAGCTTTCACGAATTTGATAACCGTTACACCGCGCCGTTACATGGTTTTCGGGATGCGGCTGACTATTGGAGCAGCTGTTCCGCCCTTGGCAAACTGAAGGACATTCGTGTGCCTTCGCTGATGGTGAACGCGGCTGATGATCCCTTCCTGTCGCGCCGGTGTTTCCCGGAATCAGCGGACGTGCTTGGGCGGCATGTTCGCGTGGAAGCGCCGCGCTGGGGTGGCCACGTAGGCTTTGTCGAACACGCCCGGGACGGCTATTACTGGTCAGAGCGCCGCGCCGTGGCCCATATCCAGTCGGTGGTGGGATAGTCCGAATCGGATGACGGTGCCGGTGGGCCCGGCACGCTGGCTTATTTCAGCAGTGGCGCCAGTTCCGGCCAGATATTGGCCAGCAACAGGCTTTGCGCCTCGGCGGTGGGGTGAATGCCGTCACTTTGCATCATGCCGTCCTGGTTGTAGATGCCTTCAAGAAAGAATTCGACCAGCCCGGTGTCATACTGCTCCGCCAGTTTCGGGAAAATACCGGCGAAGGCGCGGGTATAGCGCTCGCCATAGTTGGGGGGAATCTGCATGCCCACAAGCAGCGGATGGGCGCCGGCTTCTCGCACCTGTTCAATCATTTTTGCCAGGTTTTTCTCGATCACACCCGGCGGGAATCCCCGCAGGCCATCGTTGCCGCCGAGCTCGATCACCACCACCTCTGGCTCGTTCTTGTCGAGCAATCCCGGCAGCCGGCGCAGGCCGCCATCGGTGGTTTCCCCGCTGATGCTGGCATTGACGACGCGCCAGTTTTCCAGGCCTTCAGCATCCAGGCGGGCCCGTAACAGCGCCACCCAGGCTTCGTCGGATTGCACGCCATAGGCGGCGCTCAGGCTGTCCCCGACAATCAGCAAGGTGTTCGGAGCGTCATTCTGATTGGCCTGAACCTGAGCAAAGGCGCAAAGAAAAGCGACGAAAACTATTGATCTCAGACGTAAAAATACCGTATCCATAGACAACCTGCTAAAGACCAAAAAATCGTTGGAGACTCCGTGAGCGACCAGACCGAGCATTACCCAGGGGGCCGTAAGCCACCCATGCTGAAAGCCAGTGACCTGACCCACCGCGTCAGTCTGGAGACTGATACGTTGACGATCTTGCAGGGGGTCAGTCTGGAAATCAATCGTGGTGAATCCGTAGCGATTGTCGGTCGGTCCGGATCGGGAAAGACCACGCTGCTGGGTTTGCTGGCGGGGCTGGATACACCCACGGAAGGCACCGTGGAACTGGACGGTGCGGTGATCAGCAAACTGTCCGAGGACGAGCGTGCCAGGCTGCGGGCCCACAGAGTGGGGTTCGTGTTTCAGTCTTTCCAGCTGCTACCAGCGCTGACGGCGCTGGAAAACGTGATGCTTCCGCTGGAGCTGGGAGGGCATGATGCCCCGCAGAAAAAAGCCCGGGAGTTACTGGAGCGGGTGGGGCTGGGCGAGCGTCTCAGCCATACCCCGCGCCAGTTGTCCGGCGGTGAGCAGCAGCGGGTTGCCATTGCCCGGGCCTTTGCGTCGGATCCGGTGGTGCTGTTTGCGGATGAGCCCACGGGCAACCTGGATAATCGCACCGGGCAGGCGGTGTCGGACCTGTTGATGGCATTGAACCGGGAGCAGGGCACCACGCTGGTCATGGTGACCCACGATGAGCATCTGGCTGTTCGCTGTGGTCGCCAGTTCAATATCGAAGCAGGCATTCTCACCGAGCCAGGCACCCGTACAACCGGGGAGCCGGTAATCTGATGGCGGCTTCCCGTAAACTGATGTCCATCCGCCGTGACTGGCGCGAGCGTGACGTGCGCGTTGTGCTGGCGGCCCTGATGATTGCGGTTGCCACGGTCGCCACGATTGCGCTGTTCGCCAGCCAACTGCAACGCACGCTGGTGTCCTCGGCCAGTTCGTTTCTGGCAGCGGACCGGCAATTGGAAGCCGAGAATGGCCGTCCGATTCCTGAGGGCTGGCTGACGGAAGCACGGAGCCGTCAGCTGGAAACCGGGCAAATGGTGGAATTTTCCACCATGGTGTTCGGGGCGGACAATTTCCAGCTGGTATCCATCAAAGCGGTCAGTAATGAGTATCCGTTGCGTGGCCAGGTTGAATATCAGCTGGGGCCAGATGAACCCCGGCAACTGGTGTCATCGGGCCCGGGCCCCGGTGAGGTCTGGATTAACCCGCGGCTGCTCCGTCTGTTGGATACCAGCGTGGGTGACACCCTGGAAGTGGGTAATCTGGAGTTGAAAATATCCGGCCTGCTGGTGCGGGAACCGGATGGCGGCTTCCGCCTGTCGGCCCTGGCGCCGCGGGTGATGATGCATGCTGACGACGTATCAGACACCGGAGTGATCCAGGAAGGCAGCCGGGTGGAATACGTTTACCTGTTCGCCGGCGAGGAAGCGGCACTGGAAAGCTATTACCGCTGGCTGCAACCGCAATTGGAGCCCAGCCATGAATGGGAAGGTGTGCGAGACGGCGAAACCTTCTCCCGTTCCCTGGAACGCGCCGAGCGCTTCCTGCTGCTGGGCGGCAGCCTGGCGGTCATGCTGGCCGCCGTCGCGGTGGCCGTTGCCAGCCGTCAGTATGCGCTGTCACAGCGGGATACCGTGGCCCTGCTGAAAACCCTGGGGGTCAGCAGTCATGGTATTGGCAAACTGTATCTGCAACGTCTGGGGCTCTGGGGCGTCGCCGGTGCGGTTGGCGGCCTGGTGATTGCCTTGCCGTTGTACTGGCTGCTGTCCAGATTGCTCAGCGATGTGCTGGAGCGGCCGGTGGATTACCAGCTCGACCCCGCCGCACTGGCGCCGTCTCTGTTGACAGCCCTGGTGTCGCTGTTTGCCTTTGCCTACCCGCCCATCCGCCGTTTGCGCAATGTGCCGGCGATGCGGGTACTGCGTTCCCAGCCCGGGGAATCCGGGCGGGAAGCGCTACCGGATCTTGCTATTGCCCTGGCGGCCATCTTCGGACTGGTGTGGATGTACGCTGGCGAGGTGTCCCTGGTTCTGGCATTGCTGGGTGGGCTGATCCTGTTACTGGGCACCCTGGCGCTGCTTGGATGGCTGATGGTGCTGAGCCTTCGCAAAATCAGTGGCGGCGGTAATGCCTGGCGTCTGGCCCTGGTTGGCCTCTACCGCCACCGGAGAGCCAGCCTGTCCCAGATTGCGGTATTCGCCATGACGCTGATGCTGGCGGCGACTCTGATCCTGGTGCGAACCTCACTGCTGGAGGATTGGCAGGCACAGTTGCCAGAGGATACGCCCAACCATTTCCTGATCAACATTGCCCCGGATGTGGTGGAAGACATCGACGCGTTCTGGCAGGAACGCGGTCAGCCGCTGGATGAGATGTACCCGATGGTGCGGGGCCGGTTTACCGAGCTGAACGGAGAACCGGTCAAGGAAGCGGTCACCAAAGACGAACGGGTGGGCGCGCTGAACCGGGAACTGAACCTGACCTGGATGGAATCCCTGCCGGCGGATAATGAAATTATCGATGGCAACTGGTTTACACCGGGCCAGACCTCCGGGGTGTCCGTTGAGGCGGAGCTGGCGGAAAAGCTGGGGCTGAAAGTCGGTGACGAGCTGACCTTTACCATCGGCTCGGAGAAAGTGACTGAACCTGTCACCAGTATCCGCACGGTGCAATGGGACAGCATGAAGCCCAATTTCTACATGGCCTTTCCGCCGGGCGGCGGCCTGGAGCAGATGCCGGCCACCTGGATTACCAGCTTCTACCTGTCTCGGGCCAATAAAAACGCTCTCAACGAGTTTTCACGCCAGTACCCGACGGTTTCGGTGCTGGAGATTGATCACATCATAGAGCGGATACAGGATATTGTCCGGCAGGTGACCCAGGCCATCGAAGCCATTCTGGCGCTGATCCTGGCGGCAGCGCTGGTGGTGATGGCAGCGGTGGTCAGCGCGACACTGCGGGACCGGCAAAGGGAGGGGGCGCTGTTACGGACCCTCGGCGGACGTCAGTCCCTGCTGGTCCGCAGCACCATGCTGGAGTTCGCATTGCTGGGACTGTTTGCCGGTGTGCTGGGGGTCGCGGCCGCGGAAGCCGCCGTCTGGGCCCTGCAGTTCCGCATGTTTGAAGGTCAGTTCCAGTGGCACTGGGCGGTGGTGCTACCCATTCCGCTATTCAGCGCGGTGGTTCTGGCGCTGTTTGGGCGCTGGCAACTGAGGCCGGTGCTGAGTGTGTCTCCGATGCTGTTGCTGAGGCGCCTGGAGTAATCCGGCGCTCAGCGATAGCGTGACAGGATCTCTTCGAGTTCGCCATTCGCGCGCATGTTGGCGAGCTCGGCATTGAATAACCTGGCAAACTCCCCCCAATCCTTGCGGAGCATCAGGCGGAATCCGTAATTGCTGATGCCTTCGGCTGAGGTCCGGAAATCCTTCTGCCATCCTTCATTGAGAAGGATCCATTGACCAACCAGACGGTCAGCCACGGCCGCATCAAAGTGTTCTCCGTGGCGCACGAAAGTGAACATGTCCCGGTCGCGGGATACGTCAAAGCGCTTGATCGCACCGGACTCGATATGAGGTTCCAGCACAGGGTAGGCATAGCCCAGGTGAGTGACCACGGTTCTCGAGAAGAGATCTTCCGGTGTCCGGTATTGCAGGTCGGAGTCCGTTGGAATAAAAAAGACTTCCTCAATTGCCACGATGGGATCGGTGAACAGGAACTTATCCGGATTGTCCGTCCATTCGATCGCCCGGGAGGTGCCATCGATATAACCCCGTGACAGCATCCTGTCGACCCGTTTGCGGGGGATCTTTTTCGGGATGACTTCATACCCGATACGTTGAGCAATCAGGCTGACTACATCCCACATGATGCCAGAGGGCTGGCGCCCGTCCACGATCAGATACGGAGGGTATCCATTGGGAGAAACATTGAATCTGAAAGTTTTACTGTCGTCTTCAGTTTCACTGGCGTTCGCAGATGCGATGCCCGGCATCATAAAGGTAGAAATCAGCGCCAGGAGTGAGACCACCGGGAGTACAGCGGGGAAGCCGGATGTTCGGTTTGGCATAAGTAAGGAAGGCCCTGATGTCGGAAACGAGAACTTACCCGGCACATCCTTGCCAGCTTTTGGGCAATTGTTACTTTTTTGTAAGACCTTTTCAATGATTTGATTGGCATGTTTTCTAACGCCGGCAGCCAGCCTGCATTGTTACAGCCCGCCGGGCGGACTGTAACAATGCACTTTCCGGATTATGCCCAGGCGCGTCGCAGAACTTCGCGAGCGTCCTCCAGGGACACTTCTTTCGGGTTGAACATGATGGCGCCATCGTCCAGCGCCAGTTCGGCGATCTGGTCCAGTTGGTCCTCAACTACCTTGCCCGCTTCTTTCAGGGTGCGTGGCAGCTGGCAGTGCTTGTACAGGGCATCCCGCAGGCGACGAATGGCGGAAATGCTGGCCTCGGCCCGGCGGGCTGCCGGGGTGGCTGCGTATACGTCCGGGCCGTCCAGATACAGCAACAGTTCACCCAGCGGCTCGCGGATGGATTCGATGTTGTACTCCAGCACGTAAGGCAGGTACAGGCTCATACACAGGCCGTGGGGCAGCTGGCAGATGGCGCCAGTCGCGTGGCCCAGGGCGTGCACCAGGCCTACCATGGAGTTGGAAAATGCAATCCCGGCCATAGTGGAAGCCTGGGCCAGCTCCAGTCGGCCATCGGCGTCCTTCGGGTTTTCCATCACCGCCAGCAGGGAAGCGCTGATCTTCTTGACCGCTGCCGTGGCGTAGGCGTCGCTGAGCGGGTTCTTCGCCATGCAGGTGAAGGCTTCGATTGCGTGGGTCATTGCGTCCATCCCGGTCGCCGCGGTGATGTGAGGCGGCAGCGTCAGGGTCATGCGGGGATCGATGATCGCCGCGTTCGGCAACAGGAACGAGGATGTGAACGGCAGCTTTACGTGCTTTTCGGTGTCGGCAATCACTGCCACTGCAGTCACCTCGGAGCCGGTACCGGCAGTGGTTGGTACCACGAAGAACGGCTTGAGCGGATGCTTGAGCACGCCGGCGCCGGCGTATGCGGCAATGTCATCACCACCCTCGGACACCAGGATGTTAACGGCCTTGGCGGTATCGATGGCCGAACCGCCGCCCACGGCAATGATGGAGTCACATTTCTCGGAGCGGTAGATGCCGGCGATGTCACGGACCACACCGGTGGATGAATCTGGCGGAACGTCGTCATAAATGCTGACGATTTCCAGCCCGCTTTCCTCGCAGGCGGAGATGACAGGGTCCAGCAGGCCGGCGGCGCGCACGCCTTTGTCAGTCACAATCATCGGACGTTTGGCGGCCATGCCAGTGAGCTCGTAGGGAATATGTTCCAGGGCGGCCTTGCCAGCGATCACCTTAACCGGGCAAAAGAACTCATAGTATTTGTTAGTCATTATGCTCTCACCGTTTCGACAAAATGGGTTGCGACTTTGAGGTAGATCCGTGCGGCACTGATCAGTTTTTCCGGCAGGTGCAGGTTGGCGGGGTATTCCTTGACCGCCCGTTTCGCGACCAGCTTCGGCAGAATAAAGGCTTCCAGCCGGTTCAGTACCCGGGTCATGCGGATCGCGTAGCTGATGTCGCCATCCACCAGCATCCTGTCGTTGGCGAAGGCCACGGAGGTCTTTTCCTGAAACGACAGCACCATGAACGCGTGGGCTATGTGCTTGAACTGAATGGACAGGTCCACCGGCCGGGGGGCGGAGGTGCCGTGGTAATGGAAGCGCCCGTTGCCGGTATGCTCGACGATGAGGCTGGACCCGCTGGGCATCACCATCATCTCAAACAGGAACCCCTCGGGCAGGACTCTGGCCTCCTGCTGGACCTGGGCATCCACTTCGCTGACGGCCTGCAGGGCCCGTCCCATCACCTGGAACATCAGCTCCACATAAAGTCGTCGCGCCTGGAAAACCATCGGTTGGATACGTTTCGCTAACATGGCAATCGTCCGATTGTTGTTGGTGTAATCTGATTTTTAGAGTTTTTGCTCTAGAAGTCAATGCGGTCAGTGACAGGGTGGGGCTGTCACCACGGCAAAAAAACCGGGGAAAGGCTGGTGTAGTGGGTGTCCGGGTACAAAAAGGCCCGGAGCGGGTCCGGGCCTTCGGGAGGAGCTGTCCAGTGATTACTGGGTCAGGTTGGCGAGCTTCCTTTTGGCCTCTTCGGCCACTGCGCCACCGGCTTCCGCCGCCGTGCTGTAGTACCTGATCGCGTCATCGCGACGGTTCTGTTTCACCGCCACATCACCCAGGCGAAGGAAGGCGATGGAGGTCGGAACCACCTCGTTGGCTTTGGTGAGGTTATCCCGGGCTTTGTCGAGCTTGTTCCGGTCCAGGGCATTGAGACCATTATGCAGCCGGTAACTGAACATTTCGGGGTACAGTGACACGGCCCTTTCGAAGTCGGCCTCCGCTTTGGCTGTGTTGTCCTGCTCCTCGTAAATGCGACCACGGAGTGTGTAGAACATGGCTTCGTCCGGTTCAATACGGATAGCCTCATTGATCTTGCCCAGGGCGGCGTCCATGTCTCCCTCGCCGGCCAGCTTCAGGGCAGCGTCGTGGGCCTCGTAAGCGGGTTTGAGCTTTCTGGCCATGGCCAGTTTCCTGTCGTATACATCCTTGCCCCGGTAACCACCGGCGCCGTACTGCTGAACCAGTTTGCGGTTCTCCTCCACCCGTTTCTGTGAAGGGGGATGGCTGGCGAACAGGCCGTCAATAAAACTCGACTGGCGACCTTCCGACAGCTTCACAAACAGCTCCTGAAGCTCCACGGCGGCCTGGGGATCGTAACCGGCCTCAACCATATACTCGATACCGTAGCGGTCGGACTCCAGCTCGTCGCCCTGACTGTACTGGGCCTGGATCATCTGGGCGCCGAGAGCCGCACCCCCCATGACCAGGCCGGCCCATTCGTTATCCGACAACGCAAACCCCAGCCCCGCCACGCCGGCACTGATCAGCATGCCTTGTTGCATGCGCTGTACGCTGTGACGTGCGGCAGCGTGGACAATCTCATGGCCGAGCACGGAGGCCATCTGGGCCTCATCCTCCAGTTCGGTCAACAGCCCGCGGTTGATGGCTATCTTGCCACCAGGCAGCGCCCAGGCATTGGGGACGCTGCTGTTCAGCACCACGAACTCGTAGGGCAGGTCGGGGCGGTCACTGACTTTGGCGAGCTTCTGACCCACCTCATTCACGTAAACCGTCAGGTCCGGATCCAGGTAGAACTGGCCACCCTGGGTTTGCTGGGTCGGCGTGTATTGCTCGGCGCCAATGGAAAGTTCCTGGCTTTCCGGGATCAGCGATAACTGCTTTTCTCCGGTCACCGGATTCACGGAACATCCCGTCATGGCAAAGAGCAGGGCGATCAGGGGCAGGCAGCGGAAAAACAGCCGGTTCGTCACGGTAAACTCCTGTTATCAGTCCTTGATCCGGGATGTATGTAACCCCGGGGTGGTTAGGGTCAGTTTATACCACATCCGATGATCAGCGGTTATAGCCATCGTGCCCGTGTCATCTGGAGAGAAGCCCTCGCGAAGTGTATGATAAAGCTTCTGTAAACCTTCCCTTTTCTGATTCCGCAAATGGAACCTCCATGGTTGAGTATCTGGAACTGATTGCGTTGATCTGGTTTCTGGTGTGCTGGATTGGCTATACCGAGTATTCCCGCCGTAAAGCCAATGACCGACCTTGCCTGTCCAACACCCTGGACCTGTACCGGGAAGATTGGATGCGGGGGATGATGCGCCGGGAGAACCGCATTCCGGATGCATCCGTCGTGGGCAACCTGGAGCGTAACGGCGCCTTCTTCGCGTCCAGCTGCCTGCTGATCCTGGCGGGTATCATCACCGCCCTGGGCTACACTCAGGAAGTGATGGAGGTGTTCAGTACCCTGCCGTTTGGCAACCTGCCCAGCCGCGCGATCTGGGAGTTGCGCATGGTGGTTCTGCTGTTGGTGTTTATCTATGCATTCTTCAAGTTCACCTGGTCCATGCGCATGTACAACTTTGTGGCTGTACTCATCGGGGGCGCACCATTGCCGGACGACACCAAAACCAGCCCGGCAGCGCGTGAAGCCTTTGCCCAGAGCGCGGCGCGGGTATGCAACCTGGCGGGCGATGCCTTCAACCTTGGGTTGAGATCCTATTACTACGCCATGGCAGTGGTGACATGGTTTATCCACCCGGTGGCCTTTATCGCAGCCTCTACCCTGGTTGTCATCGTTCTGTACCGCCGGGAATTCCGTTCCAACGCCCTGCATGCCCTGCGCGGCGGAAAAGTATTTGAAGAACCCGCGGCTAAAACCGATGCCGCCCAGAAATCCAACAGTTAACCATCTGGCCAAACTGAATGACTGATGACATCCGACTGAACCGGGTTCGCCGGTTTATTGAAACCCTGAACCAGGCCCGGGAACTGGGGCTGGCCGTTGAAGCGGCAGGCGATGGCGTACTGACCATGCGCCTGCCATACAGTGACCGTATCATTGGTAACCCGGACACCGGCGTGATCCACGGCGGCGCCATTACCACACTGATGGACACCACCTCCGGTTCAGTGATCATCTGCGCCCTGACGGATTTTGAACTGTGCCCGACACTGGACTTGCGGGTGGACTACATGCGCCCGGCGGAACCCCATAAACCGGTGTTTGCCCGTGCGGAAACCTACAAGATCACCCGCAATATCATCTTTACCCGTTGCGAGGCCTACCAGGAAGGCGGTGAAACCATCGCCAACTGCGTGGGCACCTTTATGCGTATCGGTAAGGAAGCCACCCCTAAGGGCTATCGTGATCTGATTACCGGAGGTGAAGAATGACCGATCCTGAAATCCTCCGCGAGACCCGGGAAACCGGTGATTTCTCCCGCATGCTGGAAAGCATCCCCTATGCCCGCTTCATCGGTCTGGAATGCGAGCGCTTCGGCGATGACCTGATCTTCCGTTTACCAAAAAAGGAAGAAAACCTGGGCAACCCGATCCTGCCGGCTATTCATGGTGGCGTCATCGGCGGTTTCATGGAAATGTCCGCTGCCATCTACCTGATGATGTCCCAGGACAGCCTGCGCATGCCCCGCATCGTGGATTTTTCCCTGGATTACCTGCGCGCCGGCCTGAACCGCGAAACCTTCGCCGAGTGCCGCCTGACCCGCCAGGGCAACCGTGTGGCTAACGTAATGATCACCGCCTGGCAGAAATCCCGTTCCCAGCCGATTGCAACTGCGCGAGCCCACTTCCTCCTCGAAGACTGACTTTCCCTTTAATCCGGGGCTTGAAATGCCCCGGCGCGCCCCCATTTCCCACTGCAACACTACATCGACAGTCGGGTGGTGGGGGGGGGGGGGGGGGGGGGGAGGGGAGAGGAGACAAACAAAGAAAAGAAAACACCACCCCAAC